>JAPPHZ010000010.1 GCA_028820935.1 bacterium
ACCGTAGGAGCAGGCACAGTCACCAAAATCATCGAATAACGGGAACGCAGGAAGAGCTACAGGCCGACACATCGGAATGGGAACCGGCAGGAAGACAGCATGAAAGAACAGAGAATCCGCATCAAGCTGAAGGCTTACGACCACCAGGTGGTCGACGAGTCGGCGCGCAAGATCGCGGAGACGGTCATCCGCACCCATGCCATCGTCCATGGGCCGGTTCCGCTCCCGACCAAGGTCCACCGGTACTGCGTCATCCGGTCGCCGCACGTGTACAAGGACTCGCGCGAACACTTCGAGATACGCACCCACAAGCGCCTGATCGACATCCTCCGGCCGACCCACAACACGATCGAGTCCCTCATGAGGCTGGACCTCCCCGCCGGAGTGGAAGTAGAGATCGAGACATGAGCCTGTCGGCAATCCTCGGAGAAAAAGTCGGCATGACCCGGATCTTCGACGATCACGCCCGCGCCATCCCGGTGACGGTGATCAAGGCCGGGCCCTGCCACGTCACCCAGATCTGTACCGAGGAGAACGACGGCTACTCGGCGGTGCAGATCTCCTACGGCGAGATCCCCGCCCGGAAGGTCAACAAACCGCAGGCGGGCCACTTCGCCAATGCCGGCGTCGCCCCGGCCCGCCACCTCGTGGAGGTGCGGGTCGATGACGGCTCCGAGTTCCAGCTGGGCCAGGTGCTGCGGGTCGAGGACGTGTTCGAGCCCGGAACCAAGGCCGACGTGACCGGAGTCTCCAAGGGGAAAGGTTTCCAGGGCGTGATGAAGCGCCATAACTTCCACGGGCAGGGCGCCAGCCACGGTGTTCACAAGGTGCACCGCTCGCCGGGCGCCATCGGCGCCTGCGCCACCCCGGCCCGGGTGATGAAGGGCACCAAGCTACCCGGACGGATGGGCAGTAAGCAGACCACCGTGCTCAACCTGGCTGTGGTCGGTGTGGACCCCGAGCGCAACCTGCTGGTGCTGCAGGGCGCGGTCCCCGGTCCCAGAGGCGGGCTCGTCTTCGTCCGCGAAGCGGTCAAGAACGGTTGATGGGCGATGGCTGATCTCGTTGCGCCCAGGTACGACTCCGCCGGTGCTCAGCAGGGCGAGGTGCTGCTCGACCCGGCAGTCTTCGGCATCACGCCCAACCGCGACGTGATGCATCAGGTAGTGGTGGCCCACCTGGCGGCCCGGCGTTCCGGAACCGCCCGCACCAAGACCAGGGCCGAGGTGAGGGGCGGTGGGCGCAAGCCATGGCGCCAGAAGGGCTTGGGGCGGGCCCGCCACGGCTCGATCCGCTCCCCCATCTGGGTCGGCGGCGGCAAGGCGCACGGCCCTCGCGACCGCAACTACGTCCAGCGGGCCCCCAAGAAGATGAAGGCGCTGGCCCTTCGGAGCGCCCTGTCGGCCCGGGCGTCGGAGGGCGCGATCAAGATCATCGGCGGGTTCGATTGGGAGGTGCCCAGGACCAGCCTGGCGGCCTCCCTCCTAAGCGAGATCGGGGCTACCGGTAAGGCACTGGTGGTGGTCGACCGCTCGGAGGAGATCGCGGTCCGGTCCTTCCGTAACCTGCCCCAGGTCATCCTCGGGCGGCCCGGGATGCTGAACACGTACGACGTTCTGTGGGCCGGCACGGTCGTCTTCTCCGGATTGGCCCTCGGGCAGGCTTCCACCGGGCCGGACGGATCCCCATCGGGCCGCTTCGACATCTCGGACGAGGACTTCGTCATGGAGAGCAGCGCGGCGCCGGCCGGGCTGGGAGGGGACGCCTCATGAAGGACCCGCGTGACGTGATCATCCAGCCCGTGGTCTCGGAGAAGTCGTACGACCTCATCGAGCGTAACAACACCTACACCTTCGTGGTGGATCGCCGGGCCCGCAAGGAGGAGATCCGTCGGGCGGTCGAGGTCCTGTTCGATGTTCGGGTGTTGAGCGTCAACACGCTGAATCGCAAGGGGAAGCGGAAGAGGACCCGGTTCACGGTCGGCAAGCGCGCCGACAGCAAGCGCGCCATGGTCACGTTGCCCATCGGGCAGACCGTGGACATCTTCGGAATCTGAGGCAGGTGAGTTCGAGATGGCAGTAAGGAAGAGAAAGCCCACCTCACCGGGGCGCCGGTTCCAGACGGTGTCCGACTTCGCGGCGATCACCAAGTCCAAGCCCGAGAAGTCGCTGCTGGCCAAGAAGAAGCGCTCCTCGGGGCGCAACAACCATGGCCGGATCACATCGCGCCACCGGGGCGGCGGCCACAAGCGCCGGTACCGGATCGTGGATTTCCGCCGTACTAAGGACGGGGTGCCGGCTCGGGTGGCGGCGGTGGAGTACGACCCCAACCGCAATGCCCGGCTGGCCCTGCTGCATTACGTGGACGGCGAGAAGCGCTACATCCTGCACCCGGTGGGAGTGTCGGTGGGAGACATGCTTGAGTCGGGCCCCAAGGCCGAGATCCGGCCCGGCAACGCCCTTCCGCTGCGGAACATTCCGGCGGGTACGGTGGTTCATGCCATCGAGCTCAAGCCGGGTGGCGGCGCCAGGATGGCCAGGGCAGCCGGAACGGGCGTCCAGTTGATGTCCAAGGAGGGGAACAGGGCGCTGCTGCGTCTGCCCTCGGGCGAGGTCCGCTACGTGCTCCTGGACTGCCGGGCCACCATCGGGCAGGTCGGCAATACAGAGGCCGAGCTCACCAAGCTCGGCAAGGCGGGCAGGAACCGCTGGAAGGGGGTCCGTCCCCAGACCCGCGGCGTGGCGATGAACCCGGTGGATCACCCGCTGGGCGGTGGCGAGGGGCGCTCGTCCGGAGGGCGCCATCCGGTTTCCCCGTGGGGCAAGTCGGAGGGCCGGACCCGTAATCGCAACAAGGCGAGCAACCGGGATATCGTGCGCCGCCGCAACAAGAAAGGCCGGAGGTAGCAGATGGCTCGGAGCCGCAAGAAGGGCCCGTTCGTGGACGAGCACCTGCTGAGGAAGGTGGAGGTCGCCAACAGCGCCGGCCACAAGCGGATGATCCGCACCTGGAGCCGCCGGAGCACCATCATCCCCGAGATGGTGGGCCTGACCATCGCTGTCCATGATGGCCGCCGCCACGTTCCCATCTACATCACCGAGCAGATGGTCGATCACAAGCTGGGCGAGTTCGCTCCTACCAGGACCTTCAGGGGACACGCCGGCACCAAGCGGGAAAAGGCTACGAGGCGGTAGGTCGAGATGAGAGCAGTCGCCCGCGCCCGCCATATCCGCCAGTCCCCCTACAAGGTGCGGGTGGTGCTGGACCAGGTCCGGGGCATGTCGGCCGCCGATGCCGAGGTGACCCTCCGGTTCTCCAACCGGAGAGCCGCGGAGCCGATCCTCAAGTGCATCCGCTCGGCAGTCGCCAACATGAATTCTAAGTTCGAGCTCGGCGAGGACCTCGACACGCTGGCCGGCGAGGTCCGCGTGGTCGAGGCCTATGCCGACGAGGGCGTGACCATCAAGCGCTTCCGGCCTCGGGCCCGGGGTCGCGCCACCAGGATCCGCAAGCGCACCTGCCACATCACCATCGTGGTTTCCGACGGCCGCGAGGAGGTCGACTGATGGGCCAGAAGACGCATCCCTATGGTTTCCGCCTCGGAATCGTCACCGACTGGAAGTCACGTTGGTACTCGGATAAGGACTACACCTTCCTGGCCAACGAGGACCACCGGATACGCGACTACTTGAAGCGCGAACTCAAGCGGGGGGCGGTGTCGCGGGTCGACATCGAACGCACCCGCGAACGCCTCCAGGTGGACGTCCACACGGCCCGTCCCGGCGCCGTGATCGGCCGCAAGGGCGCCGAGGCGGAACGGATCCGGTCAGGTATGGAGAAGATGACCGGGCGCCGGGTGAAGCTCAACGTGATCGAGGTCAAGGACCCCGAGACGGACGCCCAGTTGCTGGCCCGCGGCGTGGCCGACCAGCTGGAGAACCGGGTGGCCTTCCGGCGCGCCATGCGACGGACGGTGCAGACCGCCCTCAAAGCAGGCGCGGAAGGAGTGAGGGTGGAGTGCGCCGGCCGCCTGGGCGGCGCCGACATGAGCCGCCGCGAGTGGTACCGGGAGGGCCGGGTGCCCCTGCACACCCTCCGGGCGGACATCGACTACGGCCAGGCCACGGCCGCCACCAGCGTGGGGAGTATCGGGGTCAAGGTCTGGGTCTACAAGGGCGATGTGGTCGCCTCGCTCAAGACCACGCGCGAGCAGATGGCGCGCGAGGCCGCGCTGGCGGCCGGACGGCCGTCGGGCCGGATGACGCCGGCCAAGAGCCGGGCCGAGCAGCGAGCCGGTGGACGCGCCGCGCCGCGGGTGATCGAAGCCGGAGGGGGCAAGAGGATCATCGAGGCCGGCGGTGGCCGCAAGGTCAGCAAGGCCGAGGCCAAGTCGGCTTACGACAGCGTCCGGGCCGAGACCGGTGCGCCATCCGGGCAGGCCGGTGACGAGGGCGGGTCCGCCGCCAAGCCCGAAGACGATTCCGGTGCCGATGAGGCCGGGAAGCAGTAGACCATGTTGATGCCCAAGCGAACCAAGTACCGCAAGGTCCATAGGGGGCGGATGAAGGGTTACGCCAAGGGCGGCACGGCGGTGTCGTTCGGCGACTACGGCATCCAGGCGCTGGAGCCGGGCCAGATAACCGCTCGCCAGATCGAGTCCGCCCGTGTCGCCATCACCCGTACGGTTCGGCGGGGAGGGAAGGTCTGGATCAACATCTTCCCCGACAAGCCGATCACGGCCAAGCCGGCCGAGACCCGGATGGGGTCGGGGAAGGGGAATCCCGAGTTCTGGGTGGCCGTCGTCAAGCCGGGGCGGGTGATGATGGAACTGTCGGGCGTGGACGAGCAAATGGCGCGCGAGGCGATGCGCAGGGCCGGCCACAAGCTGCCGATCAAGACCCGGTTCGTAACCAGGGAACCTTTGGGCTAGCCCGGGAGACTGACTATGGAGGTAGCGGAATGAAGGCCTTGGAGCTGAGGGAACTCACCCCGGCCGAGCTGGACGAGAAGCTGGACGAGACCAAGGAGGAGCTGTTCAACCTCCGGTTCCAGCTGGCGGTCAGCCAGTCGGAGGACACGGCCTCTCTGGGCCGCCTGAGGCAGTTGGTCGCGCGGATCAAGACCGTGATGCACGAGAACGAGGGGATCGATCATGCCTGATCGGGCGCGGCGCAAGACGCGTGTGGGCGTGGTGGTGTCCGATGCCCGGGCCCGCACTATCACGGTGGAGCTCGAGCGGCGCACCCGCCATCGCCGCTACGGCAAGATCGTGCGCACCGTCACCAAGGTCCATGCGCACGACGAGGACAACTCTGCCCGCAACGGCGACCGGGTGATGATCATGGAGACCCGGCCCCTGTCGAAGACCAAGCGGTGGCGGCTGGTCGAGGTGCTGGGACGGGCGAGATGATCCAGCAGGAGTCCCGGCTCAAGGTGGCCGACAACAGCGGCGCCCGAGAGGTGTTGTGCATCCGCGTGCTCGGAGGGTCGCGCCGCCGGTATGCCCGGATCGGCGACATCATCGTGGCCACCGTCAAGCACGCCGCGCCCGGAGCGGCGCTCAAGAAGGGCGAGGTGGTCAGGGCGGTGGTGGTTCGGACCGCCAAGGAGCAGCGCCGCCGGGACGGCACGTACATACGTTTCGACGACAACGCGTGCGTGGTCATCAACGACAACCGGCTCCCTCGGGGCACCCGCATATTCGGGCCGGTGGCCCGCGAGTTGCGGGACCGGAAGTTCATGCGGATCGTCTCGCTGGCGCCGGAGGTGATCTGATGGCCATCCGCGAAGGCGACCGGGTCGTGGTGATCTCCGGCAAGGACGTGGGCGCCGAGTCGAGAGTGGCGCGAGTGCTGCCCCGCCAGGGCCGGGTGATCGTGGAGGGCGTCAACACCGCCAAGCGGCACCAGAAGGCCCGGGGACGCGAGCTGCAAGCGGGCATCGTCGACAAGGACATGCCCATCGACGTTTCCAACGTGATGCTGGTGTGCGGCGACTGCGGGCCGGTCAAGACCGGAGTCGGCAGGAGCGAGACGGGCCGCAAGTTCCGCCGCTGCGTCAAGTGCGACGGGGAGGTGTAGGCGATCATGGCCGCCGAGACGAAGTCCGCTCCGGGGGGTGACGTGCCCCGCCTGAAGCGCCAATACGTCGACACGGTCCGGTCCCGGATCATGGAGGATCTGGGTCTGGCCAATCCCATGCTGATCCCCAACCTCGACAAGATCGTGGTGAATATGGGCATCGGCGAGGCGGTGGGCGACCGCAAGCAGGCCGGCGCGGCAATGGACGACCTGGCCACCATCACCGGCCAGAAGCCCCGCCTGAATCGGGCCCGCCGGTCCATCGCCGGGTTCAAGCTACGGACCGGGATGCCGGTGGGCTGTTCGGTGACGATCCGGGGCAATCGGGCCTGGGAGTTTCTCGATCGGCTGATTACCATCGCCATCCCGCGCATCCGGGACTTCCGAGGCCTGAACCCGTCATCGTTCGACGGGCGTGGCAACTACAGCTTCGGGGTGAGCGAGCAGCTCATCTTTCCCGAGATCGACTACGACAAGGTGACGGCGGTCCGCGGTATGGACATAACCATCTGCACGACCTCCTCCGACGATGGGGGCGCCAGGGCTTTGCTGGAGGCCTTCGGTTTCCCCTTCCGGCGTCGGGCTGTTGCGACCAACTGAGATGTGAGGAAGAGATATGGCCAAGAAGTCGATGATCGCCAAGAACAAGCGGAGGGCCGAGCTGGTCGAGCGCTACCGGGAGCGCCGGGCCGAGCTCATCAGCGTCATCAAGGACCCCGATGCCACCTATGACGCCAAGCGGGACGCCTACGCGAGCCTGGCGAAGATGCCTCGCGACGCCAGCCCGACCCGGTACCGGAACCGTTGCGGCATCACGGGACGACCCCGTGGGTACCTGCGCAAGTTCGGGATGTCTCGGATCGCGGTCCGGGAGCTCGCGCATCGTGGCGAGCTGCCCGGCGTTCAGAAGTCCTCCTGGTAAGGGAGCGAGACCGCAATGATGACCGACCCCATCGCCGACATGCTGACCCGGATCCGCAACGCCAACATCGCCTTGCATGCCAGGGTGAGCATGCCCTCCTCGAAGCTGAAGGAGCAGGTCGCCAGGGTGCTGGCGTCGGAGGGCTATGTGGAGGGCTACGACGTGAGTCCGGCGGACCAGGGGAACACCCTGACCATCCGCCTGAAGTTCGCCGGCAAGGGCAATCAGGAGCGCATCATCCAGGGGTTGCGGCGTGTCTCCCGACCGGGCCGGCGCGTGTACAAGGGCGCCGACGACCTGCCGCGTTCCCAGGGAGGCCTGGGAACGGTGATCGTGTCCACATCCCAGGGCCTGCTCCCCGACCGTGAGGCCCGCCGGCGGCGTCTGGGCGGCGAGCTCATGTGTGAGGTCTGGTAGTCATGAGTCGGGTAGGCAAGGTTCCGATTCCGGTGCCCGGCGGGGTGGAGATCACCGTCTCCGGCCAGCAGGTGACCGTCAAGGGCCCGAAGGGTTCCCTGCAGCGGACCTTCGAGGACCGGGTGGGCGTCGAGGTGGTCGACGGCCGGTGCGTTGTCACCAGGATCAACGACGAACGCCGCAGCCGAGCCCTGCACGGGTTGACCCGGGCGCTGGTCAACAACATGGTGATCGGGGTCACCGAGGGATACCGCAAGACGCTCAAGATCGTCGGGGTCGGCTACCGGGCCCTGAGCCGGGGCGACGGATTGGAGCTACAGGTCGGCTACAGCCACAACGTGGCGGTTCCGGCCACCGACGGCATCTCCTTCACCGTTCCGGACGCCACCACCATCGTCGTGGAGGGTATCGACAAGGAGAAGGTAGGCCAGGTAGCGGCCGAGATACGCCGCGTCCGGCCGCCGGAGCCGTACAAGGGCAAGGGCATCCGCTACCAGGACGAGCATGTCGTCCGGAAGAGCGGCAAGGCGGGAGTGACAGTGCGATGAGCGGGGCACGATCACGGGCTCGGATCCGCCGTCACCGGCGGGTGCGGAAGCGGCTGGCCGGCACCGCGGCCCGCCCTCGCCTGGCGGTGTTCCGGAGCAACCGGTACATCTATGCGCAGGTCATCGATGACGGCCCCGGCCGGACGTTGGCAGCGGCGTCCTCGCAGGAGCCGGAGCTCAGGTCGGAGCCTCTGACCACCGGGACCGCCACCGAGGTGGGTCGCCTGATCGCTTCCCGGGCTGCCGGCGCCGGCATTACCAGGGTGGTTTTCGATCGGGGCGGGCATCCGTTCCATGGACGTGTGAAGGCTCTGGCCGACGCGGCGAGGGAGGCTGGACTTGACTTCTAGAAGAAGACGGCGCGACGGGGGCGTGGACTCCGGACCGCAATTCGACGAGCGGGTTATAGAGATCAACCGGGTCTCCAAGGTCAGCAAGGGGGGACGCCGGTTCTCCTTCACCGCCCTGGTGGCGTTGGGCGACGGGGCCGGACGGGTCGGGATCGGCTACGGGAAGGCCAAGGAGGTCCCCACCGCCATCCAGAAGGCGATCGAGTCGGCTCGCAAGTCGATGTTCACCGTTCCGATGGCGGGCACCACGCTGATCCACCGGGTCATCGGCCAGCAGGGCGCCTCGAAGGTGCTCCTGCAACCGGCGGCGCCGGGCACGGGCGTGATCGCCGGCGGCGCCGTCCGCCAGATTCTCGAGGCGGCCGGGATCCGCGACGCGCTGGCCAAGTCACTGGGAGCGCCCACCCACCTCAACGTCGCCAAGGCCACCATCGACGGCTTGAAGGGACAGCGGCGTCCCGAGGACGTGGCGAAGGCAAGGGGCAAGACCCCCGAGGAGATCACGCCTCCGGGACTGCTGGCCGCCTACCGCTCCACCGAGATGATGCGGGCGTCGGGCGGAGGAGGTAATCGATCATGAGCGGCGAGATGCTCCGGATCACCCTGCGCCGGAGCGTGATCGGCGAGAAGCACAAGGCCAGGGCTACCGTCCGGAGCCTGGGTCTGAAGAAGTTGAACGCCTCCGTGGAGCGTCCGGATAGTCCGGAGCTGCGGGGTATGTTGCATCGGGTGCGCCACCTGGTGGAAGTCCGGGAAGCGCGACCGCAGGAAACGAAGTAGGAACGAGGGCTCGCCGACGGGTCAAGTTCGGGCATGGGGTTCGCAGGCTGAGCAGGCCGGGGCGGACCGCAGTCCGGGGTCCGGAGGACGAGCCGGTTATCCGGAAGGGTGGCGTCCGTGGCTACCAAGACCAACCAACTGAAACTCCACCACCTCAGGCCGGCGGAAGGGTCGAAGCGGAAGAAGATCCGGGTCGGACGCGGCGAGGCCGGAAGGCGCGGCAAGACGGCCGGTAGGGGAACGAAGGGCCTCAAGGCCCGTCGCAGCCTGCGACCAGGCTTCGAGGGCGGCCAGACCCCCTTGCAGGCCCGGCTACCGAAGCTGCGGGGCTTCAAACCGCACAACCGGCAGGAGTTCACGGTGGTCAACGTCGATGCCCTCGACGGATTCCGCGACGGCACGACCGTCTCGCCGGCCCACCTTCGCGAGCAAGGGCTGGCGCGCAAACGCGGCAGGATCAAGGTGCTGGGCCGGGGCGAGATCAGCAAGGCCCTGACCGTGGAGGCGCATGCCTTCAGCAGCTCAGCCCGCACCAAGATAGAGGCCGCCGGTGGATCGTGCGTGATCGTCAGTTGACGACGGCGCCCGCGGTGGCGCGCTCCCTGGGCTATGGCCCGGGATCGACCTGCCGGGCTGAGGGCGCCCGCTCCGGGCTCGGTGGGAGCATCGGCCGATGCTGAACGTCTACCGCTACATGTTCAAGATCCCGGACCTCCGGGGCAAGATCCTGTTCACGCTGGGCATCTTCGCCCTGTACCGGTTGGGGGCCACCATCCCCGTGCCGGGTATCGAGCTGGACCGATTGGACGCGATGGCCGGGCAGCAACCCGGTGGCGCCTTCGGTCTGCTGAACCTCTTCTCGGGCAACGCCCTCGAGAACCTGTCAGTCTTCAGCCTGGGAATCCTTCCGTACATCACGGCCAGCATCATCATGCAGCTCCTGTCGGTGGTCATACCGCGCCTGCAGAAGTTGCAGGACGAGGGTGAGTCGGGCCGGGCCGTCATCACCAAGTGGACCCGGTACCTGACCGTGATCCTGGCGCTGCTCCAGTCGACCGGCATCACCTACCTCTTCAGCCGGGGGAGCAGCTTCACCGGCGGGATCGTGCTGATCGAGGACTACACGCCCACCCGGGTGGTGCTGATGGTCGTGACGATGACGGCGGGCACGGCCTTCGTCATGTGGCTGGGCGAGTTGATCACCCAGCGCGGGGTCGGCAACGGGATGTCGTTGCTGATCTTCATCAGCATCGTGGCCGCCCTGCCCAGCCAGTTCACCCTGATCTGGCAGTACACGATTCCCACCGGCCGGGCGCCCATTTTCGTGCTGATAATCGCCCTGTTCATCCTGATGGTGGTGGGCATCCTGTTCGTGGAACAAGGCCAGCGGCGGATCCCCATCCAGTTCGCCAAGCGGATCCGGGGGCGCCGGGTGATGGGCGGCCAGAGCACCTACATCCCGCTGAAGATCAACATGGCCGGTGTGATCCCGGTGATCTTCGCCACCTCGATCCTGTTCTTCCCGGTGCTGATCTCCACCTCCATTCCCAGCACGGAGGGGTTCTTCTCGTCGGTGAGGGACTTCATCAACGTCCACCTGGCGCCGTCCGGCTACGCGAGCGGTGCCACCAGCTGGTTCTACATCGGCGTGCTGTTCTTCCTGATCGTGTTCTTCACCTACTTCTACACCGCCATCCAGTTCGATCCGGCGCGCCAGTCCGAGATGATCCAGCGCCAGGGCGGTTTCATCCCCGGCCAGCGGCCCGGCCAGCAGACCTCTCGCTACCTGGGGCGGATCCTCAACCGGATCACGCTGCCCGGCTCGGTCTTCCTAGGGCTCATCGCCATCCTGCCGGCCGTGGCCTCGGCCATATGGGCGATCCCGGTCGGGTTCTCGGGCGTGTCGATCCTCATCGTGGTCGGCGTGGCCCTGGAGACGATGAAGCAGATCGAGAGCCAGCTCACCATGAGGAACTACGAGGGATTCTTGACGTGAGAATCCTCTTCCTGGGAGCCCCCGGCGTCGGCAAGGGCACCCAGGCCGAGCGGGTCGGTGAGGCTTTGGGCATCCCGCACATCTCGACCGGTGAGATGTTCCGGCGCCACGTCGGGTCGAGGACGCCGCTGGGTCTGCGGGTCGAGGAGATCCTGGCCCGCGGCGACCTGGTTCCCGACGTTCTCACGGTGGAGATGATCCTGGAACGTCTGCGTGAGGCCGACACGGTCCGCGGCTACATCCTGGACGGATTCCCCCGCAACCTCGCCCAGGTCCACGCGCTCGACGGGGCCATCGGGGACTACGCGCTCGACGCGGTGGTGGTCCTCGAGGCCTCGGACGCGGTGCTCACCGAGCGGGTAATGGCCCGTGGCAGGGCGGATGACACCGAGGCGTCCGTGAGCAACCGGTTGGACGTGTACGAGCGGGAGACGGCGCCCCTGATCCACGTGTACGGGCAGCGAGAGCTCGTCGTGAGGGTGGACGGGACCGGCGAGATCGAGGAGATCACCGCCAAGATCCTGACTGCCCTGGCCGCGCTCTAGTCGCGTTTACCGGGTTGCCGGAAATGTCTTCCCTGTCACGGAGCGCAGCGAGCACCGGGTACGGCCGATGATCACCATCAAGAACAAGCGCCAGTTCGCCAAGATGGCCGAGGCGGGACGTTGCGTGGCCGCCGTTCACGAGGCCGTCGTCGAGGCTGCCGAGGTGGGCGCCACGCTGAGGTCCCTGGATCTGATCGCGGCCGAGGTTATAAACGGATGGGGCTGCCGGCCCTCCTTCCTGGGCTACCAGGGGTTTCCGGCTCACACGTGCATTTCGCCCAACGAGGTGATCGTGCATGGAATCCCGGGGGACTACCGGCTCGGCGAGGGCGACATCCTCTCGATCGATGCCGGTGCGATCTACCAGGGGTACCACGCCGATGCCGCCCTCACCGTCCCGATCGGTGAGGTGGACGAGGAGGCCGCCCGGCTGATCGAGGTCACGCGCCGCGCCCTCTGGGCAGGCATCGATCAGGTCCACCCCGGTAGGAAGGTGGGCGACATCGGCCATGCGGTGGAGACGGCGGCGGAACCGTACGGATACGGTGTGGTCTGCCAGTACGTGGGGCATGGCATCGGGCGTGCCATGCACGAGGGCCCGCAGATACCGAACCACGGGCCTCCGGGCAAGGGATACCGGTTGAGGACGGGCATGGCCGTCTGCGTGGAGCCCATGTTCAACCTGGGGACGCCGGATACAGTGACCGCCGACGACGGGTGGACCGTGCTCACGGCCGACGGCCGGCGGTCCGCTCACTTCGAGCACACGGTGGCGCTGACCGCCGACGGACCCATGGTTCTCACGGTTAGTGACTTGCTCACAGCCCGTCCGGTCGGGTAGAATCGTCCGTCGGTCATGTGTGCCGACCGGTCTGGCGCGGGCACCCCAACTTTGGCGGTGATGGTTACGCATGCGGTTCAGTTCTGTGTCTGAGCCGGCGCCGGAACGATCGCAGTGAATCGACGGTTAACTCCGAAGGGCGAACGGTGAAGGTACGTCCCTCCACAAAGAAGATGTGCGACAACTGTCGCCTGATCAAGCGCCGCCGGCGGGTGTGGGTGGTGTGTTCCAATCCGCGCCACAAGCAGCGGCAGGGTTGAGGGGGTAATGCTCTCATGGCGCGCATAGCCGGAGTCGACCTTCCACGGCAGAAGCGGCTCGAGATCGGCCTGACCTACATTTACGGCATCGGCGTCAATACCGCTCGGGATATGTGCCACCGGCTGCGGATCGATCCCGACACCAAGGTGCACGAGCTCAACGACGACGAGGTGAGCCGGATCCGCACCTACATCCAGTCCAACCTCCGCGTCGAGGGTGACCTGCGCCGGGTGGTCGCCCAGAACATCAAGCGCAAGATGGAAATCGGTTGCTACCAGGGCCTCCGGCATCGGCGAGGCCTCCCGGTACGCGGCCAGCGGACCCACACCAACGGGCGGACCCGCAAGGGCCGGCGCATGGCGGTCGCCGGCAAGAAGAAGGTGAAGAAGTGACTTCGGGCAGGGTTGGTCGTGAAGTGAGTTGCGGAGGTCGCGTTGGCTAGAAGGCAAGGGAAGCGGGTAAGGCGGCGCGAGCGCAAGAACATAGCGTTCGGCCAGGCGCACATCAGGGCCAGCTTCAACAACACCATCATCAACATCACCGACGTGAACGGCAACACGATCGTGTGGACGTCCGGTGGGTCGGTGGGGTTCAAGGGCTCCCGCAAGTCGACGCCGTACGCGGCCCAGGTGGCTGCCGAGGAAGCCTCCCGCCGGGCCGGGGAGCACGGCATCAGGAAGTTGGAAGTGATCGTCAGCGGGAACGGATCGGGACGGGATACCGCGGTCCGCACCCTCACGAACATGGGCCTCGAAGTCTCGAGCGTTCGGGACGTAACGCCGTTGCCTCACAACGGCTGCCGGCCCAAGAAGCGCCGGAGGGGATGAATCGTGGCGCGTTACCTCGGTCCCCGCACCCGCAAGAGCCGCCGTCTCGGCCAGCTGCTCGACGACAACAAGTCGAAGTACTTCGACCGGCGCCCCTACCCGCCGGGCGAGCACGGCCGGCGCCGGGGCAGGCGGAGCAACGACTCCGACTACCTGCACCAGCTCAGGGAGAAGCAGAAGATGCGCCAGATCTACGGCGTGCTCGAGCGGCAGTTCCGCCGGTACTACCGGGAGGCGGCCCGGCTGAAGGGCATCACCGGGGACAACCTCCTGCAGATCCTGGAATGCCGGCTCGACAACGTGGTGTACCGGTCCGGCCTGGCGAGGACACGCCCCCAGGCCCGCCAGCTTGTCAACCACGGCCATTTCCAGGTCAACGGCCACAAGGTGGACATTCCCTCCTACCGGGTACGGGCCGGAGACATGGTGACGGTGAAGCCCAAGTCCAGGGAGATAATCGTGATTCGCCATGCCGCGGACACGGCCGGCGACCGCCGGGTTCCGGAGTGGTTGGAGGTCAGCCTCGACGAGCGGCGCATCCAGGTGATCGACGTCCCGAGCCGAACCCAGATCGACACGGCGGTGCGGGAGCAGTTGGTTGTCGAGCTGTACTCCAGGTGAGGCTTGTCCGGTAGCCGTGCCCTGCGCCATCCCATTCTCTGTCCGATACGCATTCTCCGACAAGAAGTGACCCTCGAGACCTAGGGGAAGAAACCTTGCAAGCGTTGGTTGTTCAACGTCCACAGATCGAGATGACACCGGTCAACGAGACCCGTGCCCGGTTCGTGATCGAGCCTTTGGAGCCGGGTTTCGGCTACACGCTCGGCAACACCCTCAGGCGGACGCTGCTTTCTCGGATACCCGGTGCCGCGGTGTCCTCGATAAGGATGGACGACATCTACCACGAGTTCACCACCGTCAAGGGCGTCAAGGAGGATGTGGTCGACATCATCCTCAACGTCAAGCGCCTGGTGGTGCGGATGACCGACCCCGAGCCCCTCACGGTCCGGTTGTCGGCCACGGGTCCGGGCACGGTGACGGCGGCCGATCTCGAAGCCCCGACCGGGGTGGAGATCGTCAACCACGACCTGCACCTCGCCACCCTGGAGGAGGGTGTCCACCTCGAGGCCGAGATGGTCGTGGAGCAGGGAGTGGGCTACCGCACCGCAGTCTCGGACCGGCACGACGCCATCGGCATGATCCCGATCGATGCCATCTTCTCCCCGGTGCGCAACGTCTCCTACCGGGTCGACAACACGCAGGTCGGCCAGATGACCAACTTCGATCGCCTGGAGATCGACATCGAGACCGACGGCTCGCTGGAGCCGAGCGAGGCGCTCTCGTCGGCCGGCAAGACGCTGCGCGAGCTGCTCAGCCTGTTCGCCGACGTGGGCGAGGGCATCGGTCTGGAATTGGGTGACGTGGCGGTTGTCGAGACCGTCTCGCAGGATCTCGACCTGCCGGTCGAGGCCCTCGATCTCTCGGAACGCCCCCGCAACTGCCTGAGGCGCGCGCAGATCGACACGGTGGGCGAGCTCACCAAGCAGACCCGCGAAGACCTCCTCGACATGACCAACTTCGGGCAGAAGAGCCTCGAGGAAGTGATCGCCAAGCTCGACGAGCTGGGGCTCGGTATCGCTCCCTCACGGGACCGGAACAGCTAACCGATGCCCAGACCGAGGAAGGGCAAGCGCCTGGGCGGTGACCCCGCCCACCAGAAGGCCATGCTGGCGAACCTAGCCCAGTCCCTGATCTGGGACGAGCAGATCACCACCACCCTGACCAGGGCCAAGGTGCTCCGCCCCTATGTCGAGAAGATCATCACCAAGGCCCGCCGTGGCGATCTCCATTCCCGCCGCCTGGTGCTCAAGGACCTGTCGGACCTGGAGGTGGTGACCAAGCTGTTCGACGAGGTCGCCCCGAGGTACCAGGGACGCCCCGGCGGCTACACCCGCATCGTCAAGATCGGCCCCCGCCGCGGCGACAACGCCGAGATGGCGGTCATAGAACTCGTCTAGCGCCCCGAGCCGCTACAAGAACGCGAAAATCGCGCCATCCCGGTGGTCCGCACCGGGCCCTCCCCCGCCACCACCTTTCCTGGTTCGGAGCGTGGTCGGCCATGCCCGGCTGGCTGCCGGGAGTCGGCTGTTCGCTCCATCGAGCTGTCGTGTTCCCTCGGGCCGGCCGTTCCGATCGGTCTCACCTCATCGGCCGGTGTAGGTGCTTGGCGATAGACAAGATATAGAAAGCCTGTGACACGTTTCCGACTCCCCTGTCCGAGAATGGGGGTTGGCTGTTAGCTTGGCCGTATGCCGGCCGCGCTAGCAGGGCGATCCCGCACCCGGGTGTTAACTCTGAGCCGGGCGCTGGATCTCCGCGGCACCCTGGTGGTCAAGGGGCTGAAGGGTCCGGCGCTGCGGGCCGGGGCGGACGGCCTGTGGAGGGCCACCCGTACCGCTTCGGGGCCGGCCACGGTGCGGCTGCGGATCGAGGACCGGAAGCTGGTTGTTGATGCGTGGGGCGAGGGGGCCGAACTCGCCCTGGAGCAGGTACCGGCGTGGGTCGGGGAACAAGATGACCCCGCCGCGCTTGTCCCCGCCCATCCCGCGGTGGAGCGAGCGGCGAGGCGGGGGCGAGGGATGCGCCTACCGGCCGTGGGCGGGCTGGTCGAGGTCCTGATCCCGACCATCCTGGCCCAGAAGGTGACAGGGATCGAGGCGGGCCGCAGCTACCGGCGGATGGCCGGACGCTACGGCGAGCCGGCGCCGGGCCCGACCACGTTGCTGCTACCTCCGGACCCGGACTGCCTGGCCGGGCTCCGGTACTACGACTTCCACCCGCTCGGGGTGGAGCGGCGCCGGGCCGAGATCATCCTGCGGGTATGCCGGGACGCCGACCGGATCACCGCCATCAGCGAGGGCCGCCTGGCCGGTGTTTACGAGTACCTCCACCGGATCCCGGGCATCGGTCCCTGGACCAGCGCCTCGGCGCTGGGGGTGGTGCGGGGCGATCCGGACGCGGTGCCCGTGGGGGATTTCCATCTGCCCAATACTGTGGCTTGGGCTCTGGCGGGAGAACCGCGCGGGACGGATGAGAGGATGCTGGAGCTCCTGGCTCCCTACGAAGGGCAGCGGGGCCGGGTGGTCCGGCTGCTGGAACGCTACGCGGGACGTGCCCCCGCCTACGGACCCCGGCTACCCCCTAGGGACATCCGCCGGCATTAGTCCCGGTTCTCCATGTTTCCCGGCTCGGGGTCGGGCTAGCGGGCGTGTTCCTCCGCCCAGCGTTCGAGCAGCAGATGGATCGCCCAGTTGCCCCCGTCACCCCACGACTCGACAGCCGCCCGTACGTCCGGTTCGGGCAATACCTCGCCCTTCTCGGCGCCCATCACGTAGCGGGAGACCACCTTGCGGACGCCCAGATCGCCGGCGGGGACCACGTCGGGACGGGCCAGGCAGCGGGCCAGGAACCATTCCGCCGTCCACCTGCCCACGCCGCGCAACTCCACCAGCCGGCGGATCACCGTCTCGTTGCCGTCCTCCTCGAGTCCGTTCAGTTGGTCCGCCGCGACAGCCCCCGCCACCCCCACGATGTATCCGGACTTCCGGGTGGTGAACTGCATGGCCCGGATGTCTGCCGGGTCGGCCACGGCCAGCTTCTCGGCGCCGGGGAAGCGCCACCATCGAACCCCGTCCATCTCCACCTCGGTGCCGTAGCGCCGGATCAGGCGGCTCATGGTGGTGTTGGCCCAGCGCATGTTGACCTGCTGGGCGCTGATCGAGGAGACTAGGACCTCGAGGCCTGCCGGGTTGAGAGGGATGCGGTAGCCGGGCATGCGCCGGAGCTGGTCGGCCACGGCCGGAACCCGGCCCGCCACCTCCTCCAGAGGCGATCGCGGCAGCGTCTCACCCAGCCGGAACCGGGACTCCTCCACCGCTGCCTCCAGGTCCCGGCGGGTACCGGTCCCCACCTCGATGCTGCCGTCCTCCACCTGGCGGATGCGGTAGGGAAGCCCGTCGGCGGTGGTCCGGTACAGGTAGCCGTTCGAGACGGCGCCCAGCAGATCCGCTCCATACCTGACGAAGCGGGCGATCGAAGCCCCCAGGTCGATCGGGTTCCGGGGCGTCCAACGGGCGGTGCTCACGGCAGGTCGAGCCCTGCTGCGGCGGCCCGATCCACCAACCAGGTGACCGGCGCCGCGCCCTCCATGAGACGGCGGGCCGGGAGCGGGCGGTCGCCGGTGGGCTGGAGCACCTCAGCCACGGCGGCGGCCTTGGACCCGCCCGACACGAGCACGTAGACGGCGGCGGCCCGGTGCGCCAGGG
The DNA here is from genome assembly GCA_028820935.1 of bacterium. NCBI lineage: Bacteria > bacterium. The sequence continues at coordinate 17,893 of JAPPHZ010000010.1, forward strand.
GGTAGGAGGCGGTGAGGCGCCACGGTTGCGCGGCCGCCACCTCCGTGGCGACATACCACCGATCGGTGACGTCCAGCGCATCGCTGCCGGGGAACAGGGACAGGGTGTGGCCGTCCCCTCCCATACCGGCCAGGATCAGGTCGGGGCACGGCCCCCGGGCATTCCCTCCCATCGAGGCGAGAAGATCCGCTTCGTAGAGGGCGGCGGCTTCGGGGGCGGACCGGTCCGCCGCCCAAGGCACCCGAAGGAACCTGGCCTCGGTGCGGTCCAGCAGCAACCGCCCGATCATGGCGCCGTTGCTGTCCTCGTGGTCGGGCGGAACGTAGCGTTCGTCCCCCACCCACCCGCAGACACCCGACCATGGGATGTCCATCGTGGCCAGCCGGCGATAGGTGGCCACCGGGGTCGATCCGCCCGCCATGGCCACCGACACCAGGCGCCCACCCGCTGCCCTGGCCTTGGTAACTTCCCGCCTGATGAGCGAGGCGATCATGGCAGCGGCCCCGGCGGCGAGCGCGGCCCCGTCCTCGAACACCCGCACATCGGCCCGGCCGATCTTCACGCGATGTTGTGTTATCTGTTGTTGTGTTCCGTCCATGACCGGAACCCTAACGGGGGGTTGCGACACACAGGAGATCCTGAGTTGACCCGGCAGGTCACCATCGAATCGGGCGCCGGCTCGGTGACCGGCCGCTGGCGGGTTCCCGAGGGATCGCGGCGCGCCGCGGTGCTGCTCGCCCACGGCGCCGGGGCCGGGCAGGACCATCCGGGGATCACGACCATTGCTGAAGGGCTGGTCAGCCAAGGCCATCCGGTGCTGACGTTCAACTATCCCTACATGGAGGCCGGACGCAGGTTCCCGGACCGTCGGGAGACGTTGCTGCGATGTCACCGGGCGGCGGCGGCCTGGCTGGGGGACCGATGCGGCCGATTCGTGATGGCAGGGCGCTCGATGGGCGGGCGCATGGCCTCCTACCTGGCGGTGGAGGGTCAGCCGTGCGCCGGTCTGGTGCTGTACGCCTACCCGTTACATCCGGCGGGTAAGCCCGGCCGGTTGCGAGCCGACCATCTACCCCGGGTGCCGGTTCCCATGTTGTTCTTCACCGGCCGGAAGGACCGGTTGGCCCTGCCCCATCTGGTGGAGGCGCATCTGATGGGGCTGGAGCGGTCGGTGGTGGAGATCATCCCGGATGCCGACCACAGCTTCCGGGTGCCGAAGCGGACCGGCACCACCCAGCGAGAGGTCCTGCGCACTTTGGCGGAACGCACGGCCCGGTGGATCGAGGACCTGGCATGAGGACGGCACCCCTTGATCTAGATGATTAGCTCCCAAGAGCTTGTGGCCAGTGACCAGCTGTTAATATCACCCAACATAAACTAGCAACTAGCAACTAGCAACCAATCAGCTAGCGGCTTTCGTCCAATTGGGCGATCTTGGCCAACCGGCGGCGGTGGCGCTCTTCCCCTGAGAAGGTGGCGCCCAGGAAGGCCTCGACCAGCTCCACCGCTACGTTCGACCCGACCACCCGGCCGCCCAGGCACAGCACGTTGGCGTCGTCGTGTTCGACCCCTTGGTGGGCCGAGTAGTGATCGTGGGCGAGCGCAGCCCGCACACCAGCCACTTTGTTGGCGGCGATAGCGGCGCCGACCCCCGACCCGCACACGATTATGCCCCGGTCGGCCTCCCCACGCCTCACCGCCTCCGCCACCGCGATCGCCAGATCGGGGTAGTCGACAGGGGCGGTGGAGTGGGTGCCCAGGTCGATCACGTCGTGGTCGCCTCGCAGGATCGAAGCGAGGTGCTCCTTAAGTGGGTAGCCGGCGTGGTCAGCGCCGATCGCGACTCTCAACTCACTCCTAGAACGCCAGGATCGGAGGATACCGGCTCGCCGTCCTCCAGCGGGCCCGCAGCGAGCAACCTTAGGTTCAGGATGTGGTGGGGCGCGTTGTGAGCCTTAGGTTCGGGGGTGTGGTGGGGCCGCGTGGTAGCACTACCCGGTCGCCGGGATTCCGCGTGGTCGCCCACTCCTAGAATCGGCGCATGGCAGAGTTCCAACTCCGGCCTCTGGACACGGGCGGGGTCTTCAAACAGTCCATTGCCGCCTACCGCCACCGCTTCGGCACGCTTATGGCTACGGCCGCGGTGCTCGACCTCCCCTATGCGGTGCTCTACTACGTGCTGGCGGACGAACCTCCTCCGCTTTCTGCCATACCGACCAACGAGGAGCTCTCGGCGTTCGTCGGTGCCCTGGGACCCTGGCTGGTGATACGCCTGCTGATCACGAGCATCCTGTTCGCGGCGGTCATCCGGACGGTCGGCGAGACCTATGCGGGTGTCGAGTCGTCATGGCGCGATACCACCGCCGCCGCGATCAGCCGGATGGTGTCCCTGGCCGTGGTGACGGTCCTGTTCTGGTCGGGGGTCACGCTCGGTTCGGCCCTGTTCGTGTTTCCGGGGTTGTTTCTCGTGGTGGCATGGTGCGCCACACTGAGCGCCGTCATCATCGAAGGGGCCGGGCCGCTCACCGCGTTCGCCCGCTCCTGGGTGATCACCGCCGGGCGCCGGATGGCCATCTTCGGCGTCCTGGCCACCACGTCGGCGCTCGTGATCGTGGCCAACCTGGTACTGGTGGTGGTACTCGGAGCGGTGCTCGGCTCCGTCATCGGTGACGCCGGTGCGTTGCTGGCATCGGAGATCGCCTGGGTGATCACCCAGCCCTTCATCGCCGTGGTGCTGGCGGTTCTCTATCTCGATCTGCGGGTTCGCAAGGAGGAGTTGGACACCGACTGGCTCTCCCTGCAGATCTCGGCGACCTCCTTCGACAGTTGAGGGCGCCGGCAGTGCGCGTACGGCCGGCCTACCGTCTCTGACCCGGCGATCCGCCACGAGCCGGCGGGCTGAGAAGGACGTTTCCCGGTACCCTCCCGGCGGGGTATCCTGACGGGTGGGCCGGTTCAACTCCGTTCCGCAAGCCTGTTCCGTTCGCAAGTCCGCAAACCTCCGCTAGACCCCTCGTAAGGATGCATCCCACCCATGAGCGCTACCGAGACCGCGGTAACCCTCCGCCCGTCCGTTCGTGAAGAACGGGTCGAGGTCGATCGCGACCTGCTCGATTCCACCCTGGAGTACATCCGTCCGGCCCTCCAGTACGACGGCGGCGACCTGATCCTGGAAGGGGTGGACGAGGACGGGACGGTGAACCTGAACCTGGTCGGGGCTTGTAGCGGGTGTCCGATGTCGATGATGACGCTCACGGCGGGTATCGAACGGATCCTCAAGGATCGGGTCCCCGGCGTTACCGCCGTCAACGCCATCTGAGCCGAGCCTGCCCTCGGTTGCCGCATCGGGCGTGTAGCAATGCCGACCGGGGCCAGCCGACCGACCCCCGAGCCTCTAGCGGTGGGCGAACGGGTGGAGCGGGTTCGTAACGGCGACCGGCGCGCCCTGGCTCAGGCCATTACCGCCGTGGAGGAGGATCCTGCGGCGGCTGGCGACCTGCTGGAGGCATTCACCGCGCTCGCCGGCAGGGCTTCGAGGATCGGCATCACCGGCGCGCCCGGTGTGGGCAAGAGCACCCTTGTCTCCACCCTGATCTCCGCCATCCGGACGGAGGAGCGGACGGTGGCCGTGATCGCCGTCGATCCCTCCAGCCCTCTCACCTCCGGAGCTCTCCTGGGTGACCGGATCCGCTTGCAGGACCATGTAGACGACCCGGGCGTGTACGTGCGGTCGGTGGCGGGCCGGGGCCATCTGGGAGGCCTGTCGGAGGCGGTCCCTCGCATCGCAACGGTGTTGGAGGGAGCCGGCTTCGACCTGCTGCTGATCGAGACCATCGGCGTGGGCCAGTCCGAGGTCGAGGTGATGCACCATGTGGACACCACGGTGGTGGTGGTGACGCCGGGGTGGGGCGACAGCGTCCAGACCGCCAAGGCCGGAGTGCTGGAGATCGGGGACGTCTACGTGGTCAACAAGGCGGACCTCGCAGGCAGTGCGTCGGCGCGCCGGGACCTGGAGGTGATGCTCGCCATGGGTCCGGCCCGGTCCTGGAAGCCCCCGGTCCTGGAAACGGTGGCCACCGAGGGTGTCGGCGTGGGCGAGCTATGGCGAGCTGTCGAGGCGCACCAGGCCCACCTCCGCGGATGAGGATGCCCTGCCGCAGGCCCGGACGCTCACGTCCGGAACACCACACGAGATGCGGCGAGCCTGTCTAGTCCTGATTATTCCTGTTCCCAGCACACCGACGTGGATCAGGCCACCTCAACCGCATCACTTATGAAGTAGCCCACCTTCGCCCGGCGGTGGTTTCGCACCGGCCGGAAGTTGAGGCATTCGAGACCCCTTATGTCCAGGTCAGGAGCACAGAGCACTCGTTACCGTCACCCGTACAAACCCCTATCCATGAATAATCGGGGCTAGCGAGCCCGCCGATCTAACCTGTCGGAACCCACAGCGAGGAGAGGTCTTGGAATACGCGTCGTACACCACACGGGATGCGGTAGGGGTCATCGAACTGACCCGTCCTCCGGTCAATGCCATCTCTGCCAGGGTCGTGCGCGACCTCGACGAGGCGTTCGATCGGGCGTCCGATCCCGAGGTCCGGGCTGTGGTGATCACCGGCCGCCCCCACTTTGCGGCGGGTGCCGATATCAACAAGTTCAAGCAGGCGCACGAGGAAGGCGCCGGCGCCCGTTCTCTCGAGGCGGACCGGCTGGGAGCCGTGATCCGTCGCATGGAGTTGATGACCAAGCCGATCATCGCGGCGGTGTTCGGCTACGCGCTGGGCGGAGGACTGGAGCTGGCGATGGGCGCCGACTTCCGCTACATGGCCGAGGACGCTCGGGTCGGCCAGCCCGAGATACTGCTGGGGATCATCCCGGGCGCGGGGGGCACCCAGCGCCTCACCCGGCTGGTGGGCTTCAACCGGGGCCGGGAGATCATCTACTCGGGCCGCCATGTGGGCGCCGAGGAGGCGCTCGCCATCGGGCTGGCCGACAAGGTGTTCCCGTCCGAGGTCCTGCTGGAATCGGCGCTGGAGTATGCGGCCACCCTGGCCGCCGGTCCGGCTGTGGCGCTGGGAATGGCCAAGCGGGCCATCAACGAAGGTTGGGGAAGCCCGATGGATGAGGCCCTCGCGGTGGAGGCGGACGCCTTTGACACGACCTTCGCAAGCGATGACGCCCGGGAAGGGGTGCTGGCCTTCCTGGAGAAGCGAACGGCACGGTTCAAGGGCACGTGAACCGGGCGTTCCGGGCCGCCGGAGGGCCGGTGGTAGCGCTCGCGGTGCTGGCGGGCCTGGTGGTGCCGGCCTGCGGCGGGGAGGAGGACCCCGACGGCTACGACGGGGCGATCGACTGCGGGTCCCCGGCATGGTCGTGGGAGACCGAGTACGACCGCACCCATGAGGCGGAGCCGACCCCCTACGACGCCATGGTGGGCTTCGCGTCCGCCTATGACGACCGGTCGCCCTACGTGCATGTGGAGAGTGCCCGCACCGCCACCGTGGTGATCGACGGCGCCGAGGTGGTGTTCGTGCGCGTGCTGGAACTGGCCACCGAGACCTTCGCCGCGGTGGAGGCCCACGGGTGCGCCGGCTTCGAGCCTACCTAGTTGCTAGTTGCTAGTTGCGTTGGATACCACTGACCACTGACCACTATCAACCCTCGATCCTCCGCCTCAGCGTGGCCAGGTTCTTGGCCCACACCCGTCTCAGCACCACCCCGCCCACCAGGGCTGCGGCCGGGCCTCCGAGGAGCCAGGGGAAACGGATCCGCTCGCGCCACACCAGCCGGGTCCGTCCGGGGCTGGGTGAGGAGAGCTCGAAGCGGCCCTCACCCCCGAAGAGGCCCGTGTGCCGGCCGGCTACCGTGAGCATGGGCTTGATCTCGGTGATCTCGAAGCGGTCCATGGTGCGGAGCGGACCGATCCGGGTGTCGATCAGCAACACCGTGCCGGGTCCCTCCCTCTGGTCGGTCGCGAAGCGGATGGCGTGGGCGTCCTCCATCCATTCGGTGTGGGCGGCGAAGTCGGTCACCTCGGCCCAGACCCGATCCACCGGCGCATCGATCTCCACCGCGACTCCGGTGCGAACCTCCGACAACCCGGCTACCCATCTGCACAGGCGGCAGGAAATACCCGTCAACCGCACAGCTCCCGGGCCAGCGGGGTCGGGTTGACGGCCCCTCCCCGGTCGGGGTGGAACTCCCAGTGCAGGTGGGGGATGTGGGCGGGGGCGTTGCCGGTGGTTCCGACGGTTCCGAGCACCTCCCCGCGGGAGACCATCTGGCCGACCGCCAAACCGGGGGCCCAGGCGTCGAGGTGGGCGTAGTAGTAGCGATCGCCCCCGAGGCCATCCAGCCAGACGGCGATGCCGCCCCGACTGGTGTTGGACATCCGATGGATCGTTCCGTCCTCCACCGCTACGACCGGGGTGCCCCGGTCGGCCAGCATGTCCACGCCCTCGTGCTTCCTCCCGCCCGAGCGGGGCGCCCCCCAGGTGTCGGTGAAGCTGTGGAACCCGTCCACCGGGCACGCCATCCCGCCGGACGGGGGATCGTCCGTCACCGGCCCGCCGGCAGGAACGGTGGTGGGAGGTGCGAGGGTGGTGTCGGTGACGGCGATCTCCGTGGTAGTCGTCGTGGCCACCGTGGTGGGAGCTGTGGTCACGGCGACCGTGGTGGTGGTGGACGAGGTGGTGCTGGTGGCCAGGCGCTCCGCCTCCGCCTCAGCCTCCGCCTGGGCTCTGGCCTCCGCCTCCGCCTGGGCTCTGGCCTCCGCCTCGGCCCGGGCCTGGGCCTCCGCTTCCGCCTGGGCTCTGGCCTCCGCTTCGGCCCGGGCCCGGGCTTCGGCCTCTGCCTGGGCGATCTCCTGCACCCTGCGTTCCTCGAGGCGGAGATAGGCCTCCTGGCCGGCCGCGAGGCGCTCGCTCAGACCGACCGACACTTCCTCCAGGCGATCCAGCAACTCCTGCTGCTCCTGGCGGCTGAGGCGCAGTTCGTCGGCGGCCTCGTTCAACTGGCGGGTCAGCACCTCCACCGCGTTGAAGAGCACCTGGTCCTGCTCCCGGGCATCGTCGAGGTACTCGGTCCTGATGTCGAAGTCCGAGAGCGAGGCGGCGATCATCAGGGCCGCCAGGTCGTTCCCGGCCGCGCCGCTCATGTAGAGGTCCACGGCTCGCTCCCGTATCTGGTCCTGGAGTCGCCGCTGCTCCACCCCGTAGGCGGCGATCGACGACTCCAGGCTGGAGATACGGAACGCGAGGTCGGCCTCCGCCGCCCAGGCCGTCTGGTACTCGTCGGTCAGCTGCTGGACCTCGGCCTGGATACTGGCCAGCTCCGCCTCGACCCGGGCCAGCTCCTCCTCGGTGGTCTGTGCCGGCGCCGGTACCGCCGCGGCGGACACCACCAGCACCAGCGCCGTGACCGCCATGAGCGACCCTCGTCGGGGGTGGGCTCTGGTCACGGAACAACCGCCTCCCGGACGGCCACGATCTCCCCGGTTCCCTCCCCGTACTCGAGAGAGATCGTTCCCCGGCCAGCCAGGTGTCGGAGGTGGGCGAGCGCCGAGCCCGCCGCGGCGGAGCGCAGGCGAGGATCGACCTCGCCGTACACCGCCTCAACCACCGCGGCGACCGTGCGGGCGCCATCACGGACCGCTCGAAGGATCTGGGCCTCCCGCTCCCGCCGGTGGGCGATGTACGCGGCGATGACCTCGGCGGCGTTGTCCATCCGGCTGCCGTGGCCCGGGAGCAGGCGCCCCGGCCGGAGTGCCCGGATCCGGTCCAGGGACCGGAAGTACTCGCCCATGTCCTCGACCAGCACGGTCGATCCGCCGATGATGTGATCCCCCGTGAACACGGTGCCTCCCATCCGGTAACAGAGGTGGTCGGCCGTGTGGCCGGGAGTGTGGACGGCGGTCAGGACGGCCTCGCCGAAGCGGAGCCGGTCGCCATCCCGGAGGCGGCGGCTCGGGCTGAACCCCGGTCCGGATGCGTAGCCGTAGGTGTGGACACCGAACTCGGCGGCGAGCGGATCGGCCAGAGGAGCATGGTCGGGATGGGTGTGGGTCACCACCACGCCCCGGAGGCGGAGATCTCCGATGGCGGCGACGATGGCCCGGCGGTGGGACTCCTCGGGTGGTCCGGGGTCGAGGACCACGCAATCGCGGCCCGATGCGATCAGGTATGTGTTGGTTCCCGGTCCGGTCATCGGCCCGGGGTTGGGGGCGAGCAGCCGATGGACTCCGGTCACTCGATAATGACCACGCGCGGCTGTAGTAAGCGAACCCCCAGACGGCGGAGCCCCTCGCGGACGAAGGGAACCATAAGGGCGAAACCCACCGCGTCGGTCAGAAAGCCGGGCGTGAGCAGGAGCGCCCCTCCCACCAGTACCAGGGCGCCATGGACCAGTTGCCGGCCCGGTAGGGCGCCCGATGCCAGGTCGGTCTGGAGGCGGCGCCAGACCGAGAAGCCCTGCTGCCGTACCAGGAACGCTCCGGCGATCGCCGTGATGATGATCCCCAGGACCAGCCAGCCCAGCCCGATCCACCGCTCCACGTAGATGAACAGCACCAGCTCGAGGATCGGCACCACGATGAAGGCCGCACCCAGAATGACTCCCATGGGGCCAGCTTATTCCCCGGACCCCATTATCCGATGTCCAATCCAGGGATGCCCCCGACAGCGGGGCCGGCCGCACCGCCCATCCCCCCTTTTCCGGCGCCTCCCGGCCTCGGGTCCGGCCACCGGTATCATTGTTCGATGCCCGACCTGCGCCGCCTTCCCTCGGTTGGTGCGCTGGTGCATGATCTGGTCGCCCGGGTCGAGGACGGCCTGCCGGTGGCGCTGGCCACCGAGATCGCCCGGCGCAGTATCGAGGAAGCCCGCGCCAGCGCCCTGGAAGGTCGCTCCGTAGACCCGGCGGTGACCGCCCTTCGCGAAGCCGCTCGCCTGTCCAGGTTGCGCCTGCGACCGGTCATCAACGCCACCGGCGTGATCCTCCACACCAATCTGGGTCGAGCCCCGCTCCATCCGTCCGCTGCCGCGGAGGCGCGCCGGGCGGCCACCGGCTACGGCAACCTCGAGTTCGATCTGGATGGGGGGCGCCGCGGTTCGCGGGCCGCCTACCTGTCCCGGCTGATGGCTCATCTGACCGGCGCAGAGGCTGCGCTGGTGGTGAACAACAACGCCGCCGCCCTCTTCCTGGTTCTCAACACGCTGGCCGCCGGCCGCCCGGTGCCGGTCTCCCGGGGCGAGCTGATCGAGATCGGGGGCTCCTACCGGTTGCCCCGGCTGATGGCGGCCTCGGGAGCGCATCTGGTGGAGGTCGGGACCACCAACCGGACCCGCATCTCCGACTACGAGGAGGCGATCGGCGACGGCGCCGCCATGCTGCTCAAGGTCCATCCATCCAACTACCGGGTGGTGGGGTTCGCGGAGGAGGCCACCGTCGGGCAGATGGTCGGCCTGGGTGGGCGCCTCGGCCTGCCGGTGGTCTACGACGTGGGGAGCGGGCTCCTCGACACAGAGGTTCCGTGGTTGGAGGGCCCACCCCCGGCCTGGATCGGTGATGAGCCCGGAGTCCGGCAGGTCCTCGCCGAGGGCGTCGACCTGGTGACCTTCTCGGGCGACAAGCTGTTCGGGGGATGCCAGGCGGGGATCATCACGGGACGGGCCGATCTGGTGGCCGGACTCAAGGCCAACCCGGTCGCCAGGGCGGTCCGGGTGGACGGCTCCGCCATCGCCGCGCTGACCCGCACCGCCGAGCTCTACGCCGAGGGGAGGGGCGGCGAGGTCCCGTTCTGGGAGATGGCCGGCCGTTCCGTCGCCACCCTGACCGAGCGGCTCGAGCGGCTCGCCGCCCTCGCGGGAATAGTCCCCGACGTGCGGATGTCGGAGGCCGTGCCGGGCGCCGGGTCGGTCCCCGGCATGGCCGTACCCTCGCCGGTGCTGGTGCTGGAAGGCCGCGGCGAGGATCTGTGGCCGGCCCTGGTCGGATCGGATCCGCCCGTGGTGGCCCGCCGGGCGGCCGGTGACCTCCTCATCGACCTGAGGGCCGTCGGTGCAGACGACGACACCGTGCTGGCCGCCGCCTTGCGGGCACTATGCCGGTCATAGGGACCGGCGGTCACGTCGATCACGGCAAGTCCACCCTCGTCCAGGCCCTGACCGGACGCGACCCGGATCGCTGGCGCGAGGAGAAGGAGCGGGGGCTCACCATCGACCTCGGGTTCGCCTGGGCGATGATCGGCGGCCAGGAAGTCTCCTTCGTGGACGTTCCGGGCCACGAGCGGTTCATGAAGAACATGCTCGCCGGTAGCGGGGGCTTCGACGTGGCGCTGCTGGTGGTGGCAGCCGATGAGGGATGGATGCCCCAGTCGGAGGAGCACCTGGCCGTCCTCGACCTGCTCGACATCCGCCACGGGCTGGTCGCGCTGACCAAGACCGACCGGGCCGACGCCGATCTGATCGAGCTGGCCACGCTGGAGGTGGAGGAGCGGCTGTCGGGCACCTCCCTGGAGGGTTGCCCCATCGTCGGCGTGTCGGCGGTGACCGGGGACGGCCTGGACGATCTCCGGGCGGCGCTGGCGGCGGCGATCGCGGCGATGCCCAGCCATCGCAGCAACCGCACCAGGCTGTGGATCGACCGGGTGTTCCCGATGGCGGGTGCCGGCACGGTGGTGACCGGCACGCTCGTCGGCGGGTCCATCGCGGTGGGCGACGAGGTGGAGGTCCTCCCCGGCGCCGTCACGGGACGGGTGCGCTCCTTGCAGGCTCACGAGGCGGAGCGGGACCGGATCGGAGCCGGAACCCGGACCGCAGCCGGAGTGGCCGGGCTCGACCGGAGGAAGGTGGCCCGGGGTTGGATGCTGGGGCGGCCCGGTGAGTGGGTGCCGAGCGATCGGTTCCTGGTAACCCTCCGCACCGCTCGATACGTGGACCACCCTCTGTCGAGGCGGGGGGCCTACCAGATGCACCTGGGTAGCGGGGCCTGGCCGGTGCGCCTCTTCTCCGTCGGCGAGATCGATGACCGGACCGTGGGCGTGCTCCGGACCGAACAGCCGGTGCCGGTCCGGATGGGCGACCGCTTCGTGCTGCGCGACGTGGGAAGGCGCCTGATCGTGGCCGGAGGGCAGGTCGTGGAGCCGGTCGCGCCGCGCAAGGGACGGGATGCCCGTAAGGCTGCCGCCGCTCTCCAGCCCGTTCTCGGGATGGACCCCGACCGGCGCGCCGGCGCGTTGCTCGGATGGCGCGGCGCCGAGAACCCGGCGGTGCTGGCCGCCCATTCGGGAGGAGGCAGGCCCGACCGTGGGGTGGTGGCGGGCCGGTCCCTGCTGAGCGAGGACCATGGCGGCCGGCTGGCCCGGCGAGCCGGGACCATCGTGGCCGGCTTCCACGCGGACAATCCCCTGCGTCCGGGGATGCCCAAGGCGAGCCTGGCCAGCGCGCTAGGGGTCGATATCGACACTCTCGCCGCCGTGCTGCCGTTCGATGATCGGCTCGTCCAGCGGGAATCCGTGGTGGCGCTGGCGGGATTCCTTCCCGAGCTGGATCGGTCCGAGGAGGAGGAGTGGGATCGGATCCGGAACGACCTCGAATCAGCGGGCCCGATGGTGCCCAGGCTGAAGGAGATGGCGGTCGATCCCGAGCTCCTGCACGCGCTGCTCAGGGAAGGGCGCCTCGTCAGGATCTCCGAGGAGCTGGTCTACCTGCCCGGCCAGGTGGACGAGCTGGTCGCCCGGCTGGCCGACCTCCCCGACCGCTTCACGGTGGCGGAGTTCCGGGACGCCACGGGGCTGACCCGCAAGTACGCGGTGCCGTTCCTGGAGTGGGCCGACCGGCGCGACATAACCACCCGCTACGGCAACGAGCGTTCCGTCAACCGTTAGTGGTCTGTCTGTGGAACGGCGGTGTGGTGTGACCGCCAGAGCAGCAGGTTCTTCGCAGACAGGCCACTAACCACTCGCCACTGGCCGGGATCAGACCGTGAGCAACTCCCGCCGCTCCGCCTCGGTGTATCCGCCCCAGATCCCGAACGGCTCGCGGATGCTGAGGGCGTAGTCGAGGCACTCCTGCTTTACCGAGCATGCGTTGCACACTGCCCGGGCTCTGACTTCTCTCCGCTCCCGGTCGTCCTTCCTCTCGAAGGTGCTGGGGGGGAAGAAGAGGTGTGAGTAGTTGTTGCGACATCGCGCGTGGAGATGCCATGAGTCGTCGTAGTCCATACGGTGGACCGCCTCCTACTCCGCCTGAGTTGTACCTGGAAAGTACCAGTGGAATCACCCGCCTGGAAGGGGTGTTTTTCGCGTTCTGCCCCTCGAGCACTAGCTCCAAGGATGGAACGGGGTGGCGTGTTCTCGTTCTCTTCCGATATTGACTAGCAACTAGCGACTAGCAAGTGACAACTAGAAACTAGACCGGATCCACCTCGAGAACCGGGCCGTCAACCGCTCGCACCACCACCGGATCGCCCGGATCGAGGCCCGCCTCCCGATGGGCGGTGGCCTGCCACCGGGCGCCCTCCACCTCCACGACCCCATCGGGATCGAAGCGGGTGATGGCCACGCCCGCCCGGCCGATCAGGTGGCGGCGGCCCATGGTCGGGGTGGAGAAGCGAGCCCGGGCCACGGTCCTGATCCCTATCACGTAGAAGGCGGTCACCGAGACCGTGATCACCGTCACGACCCACCACGACGGTTGGATCTGCGGAGCGGCGTCGGTGAAGTAGAGGCCGCCCACCAGCATCGCCACGGCGCCCAGGGCGGTCAGCGGCCCGGCCCGGCCGCGCTGGAAGTCGGCTGTCATGAACCAGATGCCTGCCAGGGCCAGCCCGACAGCCCACCCCCGCAGCGGGAGGACGGCCAGGCCGTAGCCGCTGATCAGCAGCATGAGGGCCGCCACGGCCGCGGCGATGCCGGGCCCCAGGGCGTAGAACTCGAACACAACCACCGCCAGTCCGGCCACCAGGAAGAAGAAGGCAGCCTCCGCCCCGGTGGCCAGCTGCAGCAGCCTCACCCCGATGGAGGGTTCGTAGAAAACCGTCTCGATGGCGGCGGCGCCGTCGGCGGTGGAGCGCAGCGTTCGGAGGGTGACGAACTCGCCGCGGACTTCCACGGTGCGGCCCTCCAGTTCCACCAGCAGGTTGCTGATCGACGGCGCCACGATCTCCACGAGGCCCTCGGCGGGCTCGGCGACCGTGAAGGCCGACTCGGCGAGACCGTCGAGCGGTCCGGACCCGACCGGGCGGTGCACGGCGTCGCCGGCCAGGACAGGCTGCGCGTACCCGATCCGCACTCCGGGAGCAGCCGCCTTGATCGGGGCGGAGGCCAGCAGGTGAGCGGCGCCGCCGAACGCCGAGGCCGGCGCCGGCCCCACCCACACCACCAGAGGGAGCGGCGGGTCGGCGATCCGGGCCGCCAGCTGGAGCAGGCCGCCTGAGAGGGTGGCGCGGGAGTCGAGCTGGATGACGGCGGCGGTGGCGCCTCCCCGGGCGGCGGCCTCCACCCGGTCCGAGACGAAGTCGAGGGCGGGCCGGTCCAGGTTGCCGCTGACCTCGATGATCTCTATGTGACCGCCCGGCTCGTCCGCGACGACCGGGCTTCCGAGGACTAGGAGGAACGAGGCGACGAGAAGGGGAGGGATGATGCGGGACACCGCCGACCATGTTAGAGGGCACGCGTGTTGCCCCCGCCGGACGGTGCCGGCGCGACCTGCAGCCCTTGTGGCCAGGGACGAGCCTTTATCGGTCCGGGCATGGACTCGCTACAGTTGAGGGCGTGAAAGTCCTGCTGGTGTCCGACGCCTCCTGGGTGCGGAACCAGGTACGCGCCGCCCTGAGCGGATCGGCCGAGATCGTGGAGGTCACCGACCCCTACCAGGTCGAGACCGCCGCGCCCGGCACCGATCTGTCCATCGTGGACATGCAGGTCGGCTCGATGGGGGGAATGGCGATCACCCGCGCTCTCAAGGCCATCACGCCCGCCACCGGGCCGATCGTGTTGCTCCTCGACCGCTCGGCAGATGCCTTCATCGCCAAGCGGGCCGGCGCCGACGGGTGGCTGGCCAAGCCCTTCAGCGCCCAGGATCTGCGGAGGACGCTGGCGGAAGTGGCTCCTGTAGGAGCGTATTGAAAAGACTTCAGTTGGCCCGTAACCGGCGCCATAACCCCGGGCCGAGGCGTGGCAGGCCAACCCATCACCGTCGTTGCCGGAACGCCCCTAGGGGCGACCGGCTGACCGGACGATCGCCGCTCCCGGTGCACGTATGACCGACACTTACCAAATGGTTCTGTGGGCCATATTCTCCCTGTGCCTCCTGGCGTCCGGCTTCCTATCGGGTAGCGAGACGGCGCTGACCGCCGTGGCGCGGGAGCGGGTCCAGCAGCTGGCCGCTACGGGCAGGCGCGGGAGGCGGCTGGAAGGCCTGGTCGACGACCTGGAAGGCTCGATCGGCACCATCCTCGTGGCCAACAACTTCGTCAACATCCTGGCGACTTCGGTGGCCACCGCGCTGGCGTTCCAGCTGGTGGGCGAGACGTGGGGGACGATCCTGTCGACCGTGGTGGTGACCATCCTGGTGCTGGTGATCGGGGAGGTGACTCCCAAGACGCTGGCGGCGCGCTTTCCGGAACGGTACGGGATGACGGTGGCGGTGGCGGTGTGGGCCCTGGCGGTCGGGCTCAAGCCCATAGCCGGGGTGTTCATCGGCCTCGGCCAGGGAATCCTCCGGTTGCTCCGCCTTCCCGCTCGGAACGATGCGGGCGTCACGCCGGCCGACGTGCGGGCGCTGGCCGTGCTCGGGGAGCGGGGTGGCGAGATCGAGCCGGGCGAGCGGGAGATCATCGAGCGCCTGTTCGAGACGGCCGACCAGCCGGTCCGCGATGTGATGACGCCGCGGGTCGACATCGTGACCCTGACCCTGCCGGTTACCTCGTCCGACGTCCGGGAGGCGGTGGCCAGGACGGCTCACTCCCGCTTTCCGGTGGTCGGCGAGGACGGGAATCCGGACTCGATCCAGGGGCTCCTCTACGCCAAGGATGTGCTCAGCCATAGCGAGGAGTTGGATAGCCGCCGGGTCTCGGGCCTGCTCAGGACTCCCTACTACGCGCCGGAGAGCGCCTCGGTGATGAGGGTGCTGGAGGACCTGCGTGTCCGGCGCATCGGGTTCGCCATCGTCACCGATGAGTACGGAGGGGTGGACGGGCTGGTGACGATCAAGGATCTCGTCGGGGAACTGGTGGGGGAGCTCCAGGACGAGTACGACCCCCGCGTACCCACGATCCTGCCGATCGGGCGGCAGGTGTGGCTGGCGGATGGCCGGACCCCGATAGACGAACTGGAAGAGGCAACCGGTGCCGAGGTCGAGGACGGGCCCTATTCCACCGTGGCCGGGCTGTTTTTGAGCCTGTCCGGAAACATCCCGGCGGAGGGCGACCACGTCAACTACGAGGGACTCCGGCTCACGGTGCTGACCATGGACCGGCGCCGCGTCTCGAGGATCCGGGTGGACGCGACCGGGAGCGCACACCCTCCTGCGTAGGCGGCGGACGGGGTGTCCGCCGGGCGGGGGACCGGGTATGATTGTTGCTCCACACGGGCAGTGGCGCAGCTTGGTAGCGCGCTTCGTTCGGGACGAAGAGGTCGTGGGTTCAAATCCCGCCTGCC